>NZ_JBHSXX010000002.1:0-1211 GCF_042662605.1 Haloechinothrix salitolerans | reverse complement strand
TATTTGTTCTAGCTGACTAAGGCTTGATCTCGATATTCAATCGGGGTTAAGCCTTTTAGTCTGCTCTTTATCCTTTCGTTGTTATAGTATTTGATATATTCTTCGATTGCTTGTGTTAATTCTTCAAGATTGTGATACTTGTACTCCTGATCATAGAACATTTCTGTTTTGAGCAGGCCAAAGAAGTTTTCCATTAGACCATCATCCATGGAATTACCTTTACGAGACATGCTTTGCGTGATGCCATGAAGCTTTAAGGCTCGCTGATAAACTGCTCTGATATTGACAGCCCTGATCTGTGTGAAAAATACAGGCATTAAGTGCCTTATGCTTGGCAAAAGCCTTATTGAGCATGGACATAACTAAATTCATATCCGGATGACGTGAGATTGAATAAGAAACTATATCACCACCACAGCCGTCAAGAATTGGCGATAAGTAAAGTTTCTGACCATTTAAGTGAAATTCAGTGATGTCTGTATACCACTTCATATTTGGTCGTATGGCAAAGAAGCCTCGATGAATCAGATTTGGAGCTATCTTACCAATCGTACCTTTATAACTGGAATACTTACGCTTGTTGCGTCTTCGACCTTTGAGCTTAAGTTTGTGCATCCAGTATCGAACTGCTCGATCTGTAACGGCATAGCCTTCTTTTCGCAATTGCATAGCTACACGACGATAGCCATAACGTCTTTGATGATAATCGAAGATTTCTTTCATTCTGGATAAGAAACCTGGTTTCTTTCTCTTGACTTATCTTTAGGCTTGATAATGTTGTAGTAAGTACTGCGAGCTATTAAAGGCAGATCTTTATTTTGAGCCAAGACTGTAAATATATAGTCCAAGCTAACCTTGAATTCTTGCCTTAGTTCAGTGACTGCCTGAGCTATTTCTTGTGATGTTTCTGATCCAAGGCGTTTAGTTTTTACGTAGGCATTGACGATACGCAATTTCAAGTTTTCTTCTTTGAGTTGCTGGATCTGCTTCTCTAAATCTTTGCGCGATGTTTGGGATTGCTTCTTCTGACTCATGAACGGAATGCCGTCCTTTCTTCTTGATAACGACATTATACCCATTTTCTTATATTCGCGAATCCAATTATACAAGATACCGTTGCTTCTTAGTCCCAGATCTAAAGACAACTGATTAATTGAATTATTACCAGTTAATGATCTAACAATGGCTTTTTCCTTAAATTCTTTGGTAAA